>JABLXG010000002.1 GCA_013178165.1 Anaerolineae bacterium | reverse complement strand
CTGACAGCCCGCACCTTGCCCCGGTGGGCCAGATAGCTGATCGAGATATCCTGAACACTGAGGACGGTGGAATCGGAGATGGACATAAGCGCGTTTCCTACAGGCCAGCCCGCAGACGAGGGTTGAAGACTTCCTCCAGCGAGCGGGTAAAGAGTACCAGCGAGAGCTGGAACAGGGCTACCGCGACCACCGGGGAGAGCAGCATGCTGGCTGCCTCCGCCGAGAATAGCGCGCCCTGGGAACGGCCCATGAAGATCATCACGCCCCAGTCCGGTTCGGTGAATGGCACCATACCCAGGAAGACCAGCCCGACGATGGCGTACATGGCCCCGCGGATGGAGAAGATCATGTTGATGACGATGTAGCTGATCATCTGCGGCAGGACTTCCCGCATGACGATATGCGGCAGACCCAGATCGAGGGCATAGGCGGCTTCTACGTAATCGCGTTCGCGCAGGCTGAGCACCTGGGCGCGGACGGCGCGCATCAGAGTCGGCCAATCCAGCAGGCCCAGCAGCACCGCCAGGAAGAAGCGATCTTCAAAGCTGATCAGCCCGGCCAGGACCACCAGTAACGGGAATTGCGGGATGGTCAGGATAAAGTTGGCGATAGCGTTGAGAATCTGGTCAAGCAGGCCGCCGATCAGGGCGGCGACGGCCCCCAGGATCACGGCGATGACCGTGGTGATCACACCCGCCTGCACCGAGGTGATGATCAGAGCACGCCCGCCATGCACAATATGCGAGAGGATATCGCGCCCCTGCCAGTCCAACCCCAGCGGGAATTCCGCCGATGGCCCCTGAAACAGGTTGATCGCGCCTTCGCGCCGGCGATCATAGAAGTGTGGCTGGCCATCATAAGGGATCACCATCGGCCCAAAGACGTTTAGAACAAAGAAGAACACCAATCCCAGAAAGCCCAGGAACCCGGCTTTGTTACGGACCAGGGCGCGGCTGGCTGCGCGGATAGTACGACCGAGACTGGCCAGGCGACGGGTGACCATCGCGCCAAATGTTTCCTCAAAATCCACTTCTTCCAGGGCGGCCCGTGACAGAAAGGGATCATCCCGATCGGTGTAGGTATAGGAAACAACTACGGCAACCGTCAACAGGATCATCGGCAGCCCGCCCAGCACATTGCAGGCAAACCCGCTCAGCAGGCAGGCCAGGAAGCCGAGGATGCCAGGCCGGGGTGTTCGGTTGCGGAGGGCGATGATCAGCGGCACAAGGCCACATAGAGCGCCGATGAGCAGGCCGGTGGGGCTGGCAAGGCTTTGCAGGTCCACGCTCACTGCTCCTTTCCGACGCGCACACGCGGATCAAGGGCGCCGTAGAGGACATCCGCCAGCATGTTAGCAACCACCACCGAGACCGCGATCACCAGGAAGACGCCCTGCATCGAGGTGTAGTCGCGGGCCACAATGGCGGTGGTCAGGAACTTGCCCAGGCCCCGGTAGCGGTAAATATCCTCGATGATCACACTGCCGCCGACAACGAAGCCGATGCTGATGGCCAGGCGGGTGACCAGTGGCAGCATGGCGTTGCGGCCCACGTAAGCGGTCAGGACACGCCACTGGCTCAGCCCGCGGGCGTGAGCTACCGTGACGTATTCCTCGCCCAGGGTAGCAATAGTGCTGCTTTTCATCGTCAGAATCCAGCCGCCAACTGTTGCTGAGACATAGGTGAGCACCGGCAGTACGGCGTGGCTGAGCACGCTGCCAATGTATTCCGGCGTGAAGCCCGGCTCGATCGTGGGATCGACCCGGCCCAGGGCCTCGGAGATATTGATAACCTTGAGTTGCACCCCCAGAATCAGGATGATCAGCAGGGCAATGATGTAGTTGGGGATGCCAAACAGGATGGAGGCGAGGGCGGTCACCACGTTGTCCAGGATACCGCCGCGCCAGTAGGCCATGGCCATCCCTACGAAGATGCCGATGGTGAAGCTGATCAGCAACCCCAGCCCGACGCTAAAAACCGTCCAGGGCAGGTACTGCAGAATCTGGTCAAGCACTGGCGTGCCGGCGGAGGTGATCGACTGGCCGAAGTCCAGGCGGATGAGCTTGGCCAGGTACTCGACGTACTGCTCGATGAGTGGCTGGTTGGGGTCAAAGTCGAAGAGCGAAGCGGCGCGGCTGTACGCCTCTTCGTACGAGACCAGCTCTTCGCGGACGATCCGTTCCGCCTCGATCTGCACCGGGTTGGAAGGCATCTGGCGGATAAGCACAAAAGTAAAGGTCATCACCGCCCAGATGGTTAGCAACCCCTGCAGGATGGTTCGCGCGGTATAGCCAGTCAGGGCGCGCCGGGTTGCCTTCCAGAACGCGGCCCATCCGGATCGAACAGCTTGGGGAGAAGTCGTTGCTTCCATAGGTCAGGTGGTATCTCAACTGGGCGCTAGCTGGCGTAACATGTTCTGGCAGGCCCGCTCTTGCTCGCCGGCTGACGGTGATTATACCGCCGCTGACCGGCAACGAGAACGGGTGGGGGTGGCCCCCCACCCGGCGAAAACGCGACATACTGACGCTGTTAACAGCCTATCCTTCAGACTTCTGCTTGGTCTCAGACCGGGGGCTTAGACCCCCGGTCGACCAGTTTGCGGATGAAGCGATTAAGCCTCCGGCCCCGGTGTGAGGATGCCATTCATCACCAGATAGGTGATGTAGTTGTCAACGGAGCCGCCGCCGTTGAGCCAGATCGGGTCGTCATCAGCCGGCGCGCCGCTGACCAGGTTCTCGTTGAGCGGGTTGTTGGCCAGCGCCTCGCTCAGCGGGATGACCGGCAGCAGGTCGTTGTAGATCGCGGCAGCCTTGGCCACGAAGGGCCGCTGCGCTTCTGGATCCAGGCCGGCGCCAGCATCGGCGATCAGCTTGCCAAAGTCGATCTGTTCGCCCCGCCATTCAAACTCCATCGGGAAGTTGATGCCCTTCTGGCCTTCTCCCAGACCGGGGTAGTTCCAGGTACGGAGTACCTGGTTGAACTGGTCACTGGGGAAGGGCGAAGCGGCGCCCCAGCTGCGGACCGTCAGGGTGAAGTTACCCGCCTTGAGGTCCTCGTCTAGTTGCTGCCACTGCACGGCGCGACCGGTGATCTGGAAGCCGAAGTCGTTGAGTTGCTCGACAGCGTTCTGGGCAGCCGCGCCATAGTCAGCCCATTCCGCCTGGAAGATGTACTCGCCGACGACCGGATCGCCGTTGTCATCCAGCCACTTGCCATTGGCGTCGCGGGTAAAGCCGATGCTCAGCAGCAACTGCTCCGCCGCAGCGGGGTCGTATGGGTAGGTATTGAGGGCGGCCCGGTCTTCCTCGCTCAGCCATAGCTCAACCAGGCTATCAGCCATACCCGCCATGTATTGCACGGGCAGGGCGCTGAGACCCTTGGTCAGGAAGGCGCTCTCGGCGCGGTCGATGACCATGGCCATCGCCCGGCGCACTTCCGGCCGGCTGAAGGGATACTTGTCATGGTTGATGTAGACTGCCGCGCCATAGCCATAGGGGCCACGGATGATACGCAGCCCGGCATCCATCATCGCCTGGTCAGTCGCGGGCGGGAAGCCATGGGTGGCGTAGCTGACCTTGCCATCCAGCACCAGCGGGGTTACGGCCTCGGTCTCGCCGTACCAGATCTTCACTTCCCCGAACTTGACAGTTTCGGAGAAGATGCTATTGGGCTGCCAGTGAAGGGTCATGAAGCTGTCGCCGATGTCCTCCAGACCATAGATGAACGGCCCACTGGCGACGACGGCCTCAGGACGGAATTCCTTGATCTCGGTCTGCAGGGCCAGCCAGCTTTCGCTGTCCTTGTTGGCGCCACTCGCGTAGACTTCCATGGCTTTCTGGGCCAGGTCGCCATAGACGGCCATGCTACGGATCGTGGTGCGCAGAATCAGGTGGCGGGCCAGCAGCGAGGGGTTGGACAGATGGAAGCGGACGGTGTAATCGTCAACTTTCTCTACATCGCCAACGTAGTTGAAGTCGCTCCACAGCAGGATACGACCAATTGCATAGGTGCCAACCAGATCATCGGCGGTGATAGGGCTGCCGTCGCTCCACTTGGCATCCTGACGTAGATGGACGACGAACGCCTCATCGCCCTCGAACTCCCAGCTCTCGGCCAGCCAGGGTTCATATTCGCCCTGGGCGCGCAGGAAGTAGGCCATCGGCAGTTCGACCCAGCGATAGTACAGGCCGATGCCACTTGGCCCGCCGGTGGCGAAGCTGTTCAGGTGGCCGTCGGGCGGCAGGAAGTACGGCCAGGCGCCATAGAAGGTGCCCGCCGGTGCTTGCCCGGCCTGCCCGATGACCGGCGCTACGCTGGTCAGCAGCAGGGCCAGCAGGATCAGAACTGTTAGTTTGCGCATCTTCCCCTCCAGTACCTGGTGAAGCAGACACATGTGGAAATTGCTTCATTTTCACTATGCCCCATTTGGGCAATAGTGTCAAACAATCTAGGGCAGTTTGTTTAGGTGATTTAGCTAACCCCCTTGACAGGCACCGGCAGACGACCGGTCGGCGTGAAGCGGCCCAGCAGGGCGTCCACTGCCGCCTGCAACGAGGGCATGGCGTCGCCGCAGGTGCACAGAATCGTATCCGGGCCGTCCAGCACTTCGATATCGTACGGATTGCGCAGGCAGAGCAGGATGCTGCGGTGCGCCATGTCCAGTAGCTCCTGGGCGATTTCCCGTTGTTTGGGCAGCAAATGGGCGCTGCGCGTGGCTACGATGGCCACATCCGCCGCCCGGACCATCCGCCGCGCTTCTTCCAGGGTCTCGCCCTGTGGTTCGGCAGGGTTGAGGGCCAGGTGGATGATCCGCGGCGCCTGAGCGTGCAACAGCGTGCCCAGCCCGCTCAGCCCACTCTGGTCTACTGCGCCGGTTTCCAGGTGGGAGGCGAATTCCACCAGAGCGATGCGCTGACTTTCCGGACGCAGGGGGAAGGAAGCCGGATCGGCGGTGACCAGCACAGTCCCGGCCTCGGCAGCGGCCCGGCAGACGGCCAGGTGATCCGGGTGGCGGATGACGCTCAGATCGCCCGGTTCGCCGCCGGGGTAGCGGCTGGTGAAGGCGTTGATGTGGGCGATGGCCTGCTCGATGCGCTCCAGCGGCAGGCGTCCGCTTTCGGCGGCGTCCAGCAGGGCGTTGTAAGCAGCTTCCTGATTGGCCCGTGTGTGGGAGAAGAACATCGCGTCAGCCCCTGCCAGCGCTGCCAGCACCGCCGATTCACCTGCACCGTAGTTCTGGGTGATGGCCTGCATCTCCATGCAATCAGTGACGACCAGGCCATCAAAGCCGATCTCGTGCCGCAACAGGCCGGTGATGATAGCCGGGGACAGGGTGGAAGGATAATCAGGATCAATCGCCTCGAATTTGACGTGACTGATCATCACGCTGGCGATACCGGCTTCCACCGCCGCCCGGAAGGGGATCAGGTCATGCTGCCACAGAAAATCGACCGACCCGCTGACCACTGGCAGGCTGACATGCGAATCGGTTGGCGTGTTGCCGTGGCCGGGGAAGTGTTTGGCGCAGGCGCCCACCCCGGCCCTTTGAAAGCCGCGCACCTGGGCGACGGCCAGCCGGCTGACCCGTGCAGGGTCAATCCCCAGGGTGCGGGTGCTGATCACGGGGTTGCTGCTGTCGTGGCCGATGTCTACCACGGGCGCCAGGTTGAAGTTGATGCCCAGCGCGTGCAGTTCCGCCCCCAGGGCGGCGGCCACCCGTTCCGCCAGTACCTCTGAATCGGCGGCCCCCAGGGCCATTGCGCCGGGGCTTTCGGTGAAGCCGTGGCGCAGGCGGGCGACGATGCCGCCTTCCTGATCGATGGCGATCAGGAGGGGATGGCGGGCGGCGCGACGCAGAGAGCGAACCAGTTCGGCCAGCTGTTCCGGCGTAGCGACATTGCGGGCGAACAGGATGATGCCGCCGACCCGCCCTTCCGTTAGCCAGTCCAGGATGTATTGCGGCGCTTGCAGGCCCTCAAAGCCTACCAGCAACATCTGACCGATTTTCTCTTGCAGGGAAGCCATCAGCACAGCCCTTTCTTGCAGCAGGTCGCTGCCCAAACACGGACGGGTTGTCATGAATACCGCCCCACAGGGCGGGAGTGCGATCAGGCATGGGCGGCGAGCACAGCCTGGATGTGCGCTTCCAGGTGGCGGGCGTCATCCGGGTTCAGGACTTCGATCTCAATGGCGCAGGAGAAACGCTCCCCCGGCCTGAGAATCCTGACCTGGCCGTTAGCCCTGGCTCCCAGGTAGCCCCGCGGCTCAGCAGTGCCAGCCTCCGCCAGGGCGATGGCGTCATGATCAGGGGTGCGGCTGATCCAGCGCGTGGCTCGCGGCAGTTCGGCAGGACGATGATGGATAACTTCGGCGCTGCCGTCCGGGTGCACCAGCATGCTGTGTGCCCAGCCGTCAGCGTCTGCCACATAGTCAATAAACATGACCACTTCCGGGTCAAAGGCCAGATCGGGGGCAAGTACCTGGTGCAGGGCAGGGTCTGCCGCCAGGCGTTCCAGGAACTCCCGGTAGCCAGGGCGGGGGCGGATATGGGCGGGGATGGCCGTCAGGACGCGCACGGTCTGCGGTGTGCACGGCGCGGAGTAGACCACCCGGCCATGATCCACCGGGCGAAAGTTGGGGTGCATCAGGTAGAGCATCTCCATGTCCGATCGCTTGCGGTTGGTGATCGTCATGGCCACGCGGAAACCCGCTGCACTGCCATGCAACGTGACCAGTGGTTCCGCCAGATAGTCGTGGGAGAAGGTGACCGTGTGCCGGTAGCTCCCGCCAATACCCAGGTAAGGGCCGGCGGCATCCTGGCCGGCTACCAGATAAGCGGACTGGTAGGGTGCGTTCGGCAGCTCGCCATGCAGCGGATGGGTATCCTGCGGCGAGGGTCCGCCCACACCGGTCAGGCCGCAGTGCTGCAAAAAGCCGCCGAAGGTGGCCAGGAAGTCGCGGGTGGGCTGTGGTTCCTCAAAGGCGGAGCGCATGGTGATGTTGCGCCGCGCCACGCCCGGACAGCCAAACTCCGCCACCCAGATTTGCTGGCCCTGGTAGGGCAGCACGGTCAGCGCGCCATGCTCGTTTTCCAGGCGCAGGGCGCACACGCCGCTGCCGTACCGGAAGGCTGTCGCTGTCAGCGGGCCGTGGGTGACTACGGTGCGTTCGCGCTCGCTGAACTGCTCCGGCACCAGGGTGATTCGTGTCTCAAATGAGGTCATGGATCATCTCTACCTGTCAGGTGGGGCGCCAGCGCGGACGCCACAGGAAGCCTCAGCGCCGGCAGTCAGGCGCAGAGCCAGGCTCACAGGGTGAGTTGCTGACATCCTCATTGTAGCATTGTACCCAGCAGGATAGGCAGCGGATCTGCCAGCGCGCCCATCCTGCGCCGGGCAGGACTGTAGGAATTCTGTCCTGTTCCCGGTGGCGGGCGGCGGTGATATGAGAAAGGTATGGTTTAATAGATCAGGCCATGATCGCACCTGTTGAGATGAGTCATCTCGTCTGGAGTACCTGTATGGGTCAACAATGTCGTGCACTGTTACTCGGTATCCTCGTGCTCTGCCTGCTGCCCGTACCGGTTCCGCTATGGGCGCAGGGGCCAGATGGTGGGCTGCAGCTGGGCAGCTTCGAGGTGCGCTATGGTGGCCGGGTGTACAACGACACTACCGACCAGACGACCTTCACCTATACAGTGGCCGGGATGGGCCAGCCGCCCGACCTGAGCCATTTTGACCTGGGTCTGCCAGCCTGCGATCCGCCATTACAGGTTGTTGGCTACAGTCCGGCTCGCGGGGTCAGTTTTGGTACTGATCCGACCACTGGCATTGATGGAATCAAGTGGGATGTGCCGCTGCTGGTGACGGACACCCGCACCTACACCCTGACGCTTTCCGGCAACATTGCTGAGGGGACGGTCAGTGTGGCGATCAAAGATGGCAACGGTTTCGCGACAGGCCCGATCCCCGGTCCGACCTGCGCCCGACCCGCGATCACCCTGGAGAAGTTTGTGTCCACTGATGGCGGGCTGACCTGGGCGGACGCTGACAGCGCGCCGGGGCCGTCCGTCCCGCTGGATGGGCAGGTATTCTTCCGCTTGATGGTTACCAACAGCGGCGATGTTGAGCTGGGCGAGATTCGCCTGAGCGATCCCGGTTACCTGGCGGCCTGCGCCGTACCCACGACGCTTGCGCCCGGCATGTTCTTCGAGTGCCCTGCCGGGCCGTTCCCGGTGGCAGCAGGCCAGCAGGTCAACACAGCCTCGGTCACGGCGGAGTTCGGCGGCGGGATGGTCAGCGACGCCGACAGCGCCCATTACTTCGGCGGCGAGCGCCCGGCGGTGGACATCGAGAAGTTTGTTTCGGTCAACGGTGGCTCGGTCTGGCATGACGCCGATGTGGCTCCTGGCCCGCGTGTGACCGTCGGGCAGGATGTTCTGTTCAAGCTGGTGGTGACCAACAACGGCACGCTCGCCCTGACCGGCATTGCCCTGGCCGATCCCGCCTTTGCCCTGACTGGCTGCACCATCCCGGAGCAACTGGCGCCGGGTGACGGGTTCGAGTGCGTCCTGGGGCCATCCGCGGCGGTGGAAGGCCAGCAACAGAACACGGCGACAGTGACGGCTACAGCTGGCGCATCGACGGTCACGGATACCGATACCGTGTTCTACCAGGGCGGCGAAGCGGACTTACCGATCGTGATTGTGATCGAAGGGCCGGTGGTGGAAATCCGGGGTAATGTCATCGTCATCTACGGGTTTGAGATCACGCTTGATCCGGCGGACCCGATCCTGATCGCGTTGCGGGTCGGCGACCACGTGCGCGTGGATGGCGGCATTCGCGACGACGATGGCCTGACGGTGATCATTGCTGCTGTGGTGGTGATTGTGGATGTAGACATCTATGTCAATGCGCCGGGGCAGGTCTGGCGCGATGGCGAGTGCAACAATCCGCCGCCGCCCTGGGCGCCAGCGCATGGCTGGCGAGCCAAGTGCGAGCTTGGGGTGCATCCCGGTAGCCGCTAGGATCGGGACACTCGTTGACGCAGGGATAGTTCGACCGGCCACCCGCCACGGGATCAGGGGGGCGGCTTTTGATTCCGGTAGGCCAGCCGCCTAACGGGGCATGATGCATAGCGTAAGCTTGCCCGCGCTGGCAGCCGGGCAGGCGTGCCGCTGGCCATCGGTGGTGCTGCCCACCTCAAAGTCGGCAGCCCAGAAAACCAGACTGGGATCAATGTCCAAGCGGGCAATTATCTCGCAGGGTTGGGGTGGCGCAGTGGCCTCCGGGCTACCGTTGGTGAAGAACAAGCATTGCCCCGGCGCCAGCTGGCTAGCATCCGCCGCCGGGTTGGTGATCGCATAAAGGCTGGGATCACCGATGGCGATCTCCGCGCCGCGGATGGCAATATTGGGGTTGTAGTTGTAGAGCTTCACCCCCTGCAGCGGCATCCAGCGATCCTGGGTCTGGTTGAACACGATCAGACGGCCAGCCGTGTAGGCCAGGTAAATGTATTCGGTCACGTCGCCAGCGAAAGCGCTTGCCGGCAGAAAGAAGGCGCAGCGTTGCTGCCCGGCGCCGGGTAGCGCACCGGGGCAGATCGCCCGTTCGACGCCGCCATAGCTCACACTGAAGCGGGTCATGCCATTTTGGCCAGTCCAGAAGTGCACCGCCGGATTGACCGTGCTCAGCCAGCGCTGGATGGCCTGGCATTCCGCCGGGCGCGAGGGGCCGGTGCGGCGTACCGCCCAGAGCTGGGCACAATCGCCCGCGGAGAGGCCGGACAGCCAGTTGGTTGCCGGGAATGTCGCGGGTGTGTTGCCGTCCAGGGCGGTGAAAATCAGGCCGTTCAGGTCAAGGTCTGTGCCGCTCTGGTTGATCAGGGTGATGCCTTCCGCGTCGTAGAGCAGCAGGACATTGGGCAAGCGCAGGACGGTGATCCCGATCGCGGTGCCCGTTGCAACTGCCTGGCCGGGCGGGATGCTCTGATTGATGATCGTGTTCGGCGGCAATCCGGCTTCTTCCGTCCATAGCTGGTCAGCCTGCGGGCCGAGCGCCAGGCCGACCCGGTTGAGGCTGGCAGCCGCCGCTGGGACGCTGAGGCCGGTGAGATCGGGGACCAACGCTGACGGGCCATCCTGAGCCTGAATGATCAGGGGCATGACATCGAGCAGTCCGGCAAGCGCCAGCAGGCAGGCGATGATCTTCACGATTCTCATGGTGTTCCTCTTGTCCGGCTGCTTCTCGCCGGGCGCAGTGAATGGTGTACGCTGCTATCTTAGGGGAGAAAAGGTCGGGCGGCAACCGCCCGCGACGGTAGCGCCCTGGTGGGATGGGCCGGGGCGCTTGCCGGGATCGGGGTAAATGGTGTACGGATTGCTGCGGATGGCCAGGGGTATGGCGATCCCCGGGCCTGCCTACAGGCGCAGCAGCCTCATCCCGTTGAGGATGACAAGTAGCACCGAGGCTTCGTGGATGAGCATCCCGCCGGCCATGTGTACCTCTCCGGCGATCACGCCGATCAGCAGGCCGGTCACGGTTACCAGCGCCACCAGCATGTTCTGGTGGATGTTGGCCAGTGTGGCTCTGGAGAAGCGGATAGCCTCCGGGAGCTTAAGCAGGTCATCGGCCATGAGGGCGATATCGGCGGTCTCGATGGCTATGTCAGTGCCAGCCGCCCCCATGGCGATTCCGACATCGGCGGCGGCCAGGGCTGGGGAGTCGTTGATCCCGTCGCCGATCATCGCGACGACGTGCCCTTCACGCTGCAGACGGCGGATTGCCTCCAGCTTGTCTTCCGGCAACAGGCGGGCGTGGACTTCTGTGATCCCGGCTTCGGCGGCGATGGCCTCAGCGGTGGCCCGGTTATCACCGGTCAGCATAACGATCCGCCGCAGACCGGCCGCCTTGAGCTGGCGGATCGCGGTCGGGGCCGCTGGGCGCAGTGTATCAGCAATGCCCAGGATGCCGATTGTCAGGTTATCGACCGCGACCAGGACAGCTGTTTTGCCGGTAGCCTGCAGGTGGGCCAGGCTGTCCCGCGCTTCCAGCGGGATGGCGATACCCAGTTCGGACAGCCAGTCGGCGGTTCCCACGCGGATGATCTGAGCCTGATATTCGGCCTGGATGCCCTTGCCGGTGAATGTTTCAAAGTTACCTGCCGCCGGGAGGGCCTCCTGACTTTCAACTTCGTCCAGAATAGCGCGGGCCAGGGGGTGCTCGGAGCCAGCCTCGGCAATGGCGGCCAGACGCAGGACTTCACCCTGCTCCAGCGTCCAGCGGCCGCCTGGCGCGGGAGGGGCGAGCGGCGGGAAAGAGACGTCCATCTCCGCGCTGGCCGTGCCAGCGGCAATCGCCAGCGGCTGCAGCGCGACTACGTCCGTCAGGCGCGGGCGTCCGGCAGTCAGGGTGCCAGTCTTGTCCAGAGCCAGGGCGGAGATCTTGCCAGCGTTCTCCAGGTGTTCGCCACCTTTGATCAGGATGCCGCTCTTAGCGGCGCGACCAATCCCGGCCACGACCGAGACGGGGGTGGAGATGACCAGTGCCCCAGGGCAGCCAATAACCAGGATGGTCAGGGCCAGCTCCACATCGCGCGTGAGCAGATAGAGCAGCCCACTCAGGGCGATGATGAAGGGGGTATACCACCTGGCGAAGCGCTCGATGAAGCGCTGGGTGGGAGCCTTCTCATCCTGGGCCTCCTCCACGCGACGGATGATGCGGGCCAGTGTGGTGTCCATCCCGGTACCGGTGGCGCGGACGTGCAGCAACCCGGCCTGATTGATTGTCCCGGCGAAGACCGGCGCACCCGGCTGCTTCTCTGCCGGGATCGGCTCGCCGGTGATCATGCTCTCGTCCACAGCGGAGCGCCCGTCGATGACCTCGCCGTCGACCGGGACCTTGCTGCCCGGCTTGATCAGCACAATCTCGCCAAAGGTGACCTCAGCGGGGGCGACTTCTTCCTGCCGGCCGTCACGCAGGACGATGGCTGTCGTCGGAGCCAGGTCAAGCAGGCTCCGAAGTACCTGGCGGGTGCGGCTCAGGGTACGCGCTTCCAGGTAGGCGCCCAACACGAAGAGGAAAGTGACGGCCGCTGCTTCCCAGTACTCGCCGATTAACAGCGCGCCGCCAGCGGCGATGGTCACCAGCAGTTCGATGCTGATGTGGCGGTTGTACAGGCTGCGCACAGCGCGAACGGCGATATCGGCGCCAGCGACCAGGGCAGCAACAGCCATCAAACCATTGTACCAGGGCGAGCCGCCTGGCAGGTTGTCGGCCAGAAGGGCGGCTACGATTAGTGTTCCGCTGCCGATGGTCAATGCTTCGCGCAGCCGCCGGGGGTTTTGCAGAAGATTGCGTAGTGAGGTCATGATTGTCGGTTGGTTCCCTTGGTCAATGGATTCATGCGGCCAGGCTGGCGTACCCGGTGGGGGCAATCGCGATCGTCGATCGTCCCGCCTCAGAAGGGCGCGACGCACGCCTCGTAGCCAGCCGCCCGGACGGCTTTCACCAGATCGTCGGTCTTGACCGTGCCAGCATCGTGATCAACTTCGATCCGGCCGGTGTTGAAGAACACCCTGGCCTCGGTGACGCCATCCAGCGCCTTGAGGGCCTTTTCGATCTTGGTCACGCAGGATGGACAGGAGAGTTCCTGACTGCGGAGAATGGTTTTCATCGTTAACCTCCAGCTTCACTTCCAACGGTTATGATGCCAGCATAGCGCTTTCCGCTGGCAAGTCACATGATCCAGCGCAATTAACTGCGCCAATGGTGGCCATTGGCATGCAATTTCCAGAAACCGAGTGAGATCGGGGTGTTAACGGGGAGTGTTACCCTCGGCGATAGCCCGCAGGCCGTCGACATTGGCCAGGGCCACCCACTGCCGCCCGCTGCGGATCAGCCCGGCCTTCTTGAACTGGCTCAGAGTCCGGCTGGCAGTCTCGATGGTAGTACCGGCCATCGCTGCCAGGTCTTCGCGGGAGAGCGGCGTCTGGATCAGCAGACCTACGTCCGCTGGTTCGCCAAGCTTGTCGCCGAGCTTGAGCAGGGTATAGGCGATACGCTGCTCGGCGGAATGGGCGCTGAGCTGGCGCATCATCTCATGGGCGGCGCGCAGCCGCTCAGCCATGATGTCGACCACCGCCAGGGCAATGGGCGGGTACATGGTCATGATCTGGCGGAAGCCTTCGGCTTCGATGCTCAGTGTGCAGGTCAGCGTCTGGGCCTGGGCCGTGTCGGGATAGACATCGCCGCCAAGGGCGGAGAGATTGCCGAAGAACTCGCCGGGGGCCAGGATGTCTAGCAGGACGGTCTGGCCGCTGAGCGTATGGCGCAACAGCTTGACCTTGCCGGAGGCGACGACGTACAGCCGTTTGACCGCATCCCCGGCGTAAAAGATGGTCTCTCCGGCCTCGTAGCCGCGCTCGCGAAAGCGGGCGTTGATGCTGCCAATATCGTCCATCGACAACCCGGCGAAGAAAGGCAGCTCTTTGAGGATTTGCAGGCGCAAATCCATCGAGCACATCTGGGGCGTGATTGATTCCGGCTCAACCGGCGTCCGGCGATAAGGAGGCATGCATCACCCTCATAACAAGCGGGCCGCGGGGTCGGCGGCGGTTCTGGCGGTACAGGCGATCGTACTGCGCCGGGTTGAGGCGTGCAACGTCCCTGGGCCAGCGACCATTCAACGCCTGACCACTTATACAGGATGTGATCAGAGTAGAGCCCGGCCACACATTGTGAATGCGTAGATATGGCAATATCCAAGTACATCGGGCCGTAAGGCTCGGTTGGCGGTTCCTCAGGGCAGGCGCTATAACAGCGACTGTAACGTGGATATGAGGAGTTGCAGCCGTGCACTACATTCGGGATTTTCTGATCGGGCCACCGCTACCGACACAGCAACTGGGTGGCGAGCGACTGAACAAGGTCCGGGCGCTGGCTGCTTTTTCGCCTGATGCACTCTCGTCCATCGCCTACGCCAACCAGGAAATTTACCTGGGATTGGTTGTGGCTGGTGCAGCAGGCCTGGCTTATATGCTGCCAATCGGGCTGGCCATCACAGCTCTGCTGGCTATCGTGGCTTTGTCGTACTCGCAGGCGTTACAGGCGTATCCCGGCGGCGGCGGATCGTACACGGTTGCCCGCGAAAACCTGGGATCATGGGTTGGATTGGTTGCCGCTGCAGCGCTGCTGATCGACTATGTTCTGACGGCGGCCGTCAGCCTGACGGCGGGGGTGGCGGCAATTGCCTCGGCCTTCCCGATGCTATGGCCGTATCGAACGGGTCTGGCGCTGCTGTTCCTGACGCTGATCACGTTGGCCAACCTCCGCGGCCTGCGTGAATCTGGGACGTTGATGGCCATCCCGGTGTATACGTTCCTGTTCTTCTATCTGGGGATGCTGGCTGTGGGGCTGATCAGGGCTGCTGTCAGCGGCCCCGGCGCATTCGAGCTGACGGCTCCGCCTGCCCAGGAGCCGGTGACGACCTTTCTTGTGCTGCACGCCCTGGCTTCCGGTTGTACCGCGCTGACCGGCATTGAGGCGATCGGGAACGGCGTCCCGGCTTTTAAACCGCCGGAGATCAGGAACGCCAATACCACGCTGATTATGATGACGGTCCTGATGGGCGTGCTCTTTCTGGGGAGCATTGGCCTGACTCAGTATTTCGGAGTGGTGGCCAGCCCGGATGAGACGATTCTATCTGCTCTGGTCCGGCAGGCGCTGGGTCGTAATATCCTGTATGTATTGGTTCAGATGTCCACGCTGGCGATCCTGGTGGTAGCAGCCAATACCAGCTTTGCCGGATTTCCCCGCCTGGCTTCCATCCTGGCTAAAGATGGCTACCTGCCGCGTCAGCTCGCCCTGCTGGGCGACCGCCTGGTCTTTTCCAACGGCATGCTGGTGCTGGCTGGTTTTAGCGGCTTGTTGATCATCGTGTTCGGGGGGGATTCCCACGCGCTGATCCCGTTGTTTGCGGTGGGGGTCTTTCTGGCGTTCACGCTATCCCAGGCTGGGATGGTCGTCCACTGGGTGCAGACGCGCGGTCCGGGCTGGGGAGTGAAGGCCCTGATCAACGGTTTAGGAGCCACGGCTACGTCGGTCACGCTGGTGGTGGTCGGTATCAGCAAGTTTGTCGATGGCGCGTGGATGGTCATGGCGATGCTGCCGTTGATTATCTGGGGGTTCAATACTATCAACGCCCACTATCGCGAGGTCGCCCGTGAATTAACACTGCGTGACGCAACGCCGGATATCTTATCACTGCGGACGCCGCGTGTTGTGCTGCCGATCTCCGGCGTACACCGGGGGGTGATCGAGGCACTGCGCTACGCCCGCTCGATCTCCAACCGGGTCACGGCCGTCTACGTGGAGATCAACCCTGGCGATGGCGAGCGAATCCGGCGGGAATGGGATCGGTGGGGGCAGGATGTTACACTGGTTATAGTGCCCAGCCCCTATCGTTCGGTGGTTGGCCCGCTCCTGGAGTACCTGGATCGCGTGGATCGCGAAAGTGATGATGGCCAGCTGGCAACTATTCTGTTGCCAGAGTTTGTTCCAGCCCACTGGTGGCAGCATTTGCTGCATAACCAGACGGCCTGGCTGCTCAAGCTGGCGCTGCTATACCGGCGGCGGCGATTTGGCAAAGTGCGGGCGATTATTGATCTTCCTTTGTATCTGCGCGAATAACAGATTTTGACCGGTTTTCGTTCACGGTGTGGATTGCAGGCTGCGCAGGTAGGCGATGATGTTCAGGATATCCTCGTTACTGAGGGCGGGGTTGCCACCGCGTGGCGGCATGTCAACGCCTGTTGTATTGGCCGGGTCCCAGATTGGACGGCCCATGATGATGAACTGCTGTAGCTCGCGGTCACTCTGGCTGCGCACGAACTCACTGTCGACCAGATCTTTGCCCAGGTTGGGCAGGCCGCGTGCGTCCGGGCCATGACAGGCCGTGCACAGCGAGGCGTAAGCCGCCTCCCCGGCGGCCACGGCCTCAGGTGCGTAAGCCGGGAGATCGGCCGCAACCACTGGGGTGATAATCGCTGGCGGGAGGATTGGCGTGGCAGTTGGCAGATCGATGGTAGGCGTGGCGATTGCCTCCATGAAGGCGACAGCCGTGATCGGCGGCGGGGCAGCTGGGGCGCTGGAGGTACTCTGGAGGGCGATAAAGATCACAATCGCGATCAGCGGCAGGGTCATCAGACCCAGAAAAGTCAGGACCCCTGCCGGCAGGAGCAGGCATCCCCACTGGCTGTCCGGGTTAGCGACCTGCTTCAGCCAGCCCCACCACATATTTGTTGTCTCTTTACCAGTCATTGCTAATCCTCTATTCCCCTGATTTCTAGTGGCCTGTGCTGTGTTTCTCCGCTGGCGCCTCAACGGGCTGGTCGTCCCCGTTTGAAGCCTGACCGCTGGATTCGTGCAGGATGCTATCGTGCGAGACGGCCTCAACAAACAGTTCAAAGCGTCGGGTGACCGACCCCCGATTATTGGGCAAGGCGACGGTCACATCCAGAATCCAGCCGCCGCCCATCGTCCAGGTGAACGGCACCCGGTACACGCCGGCAGTGCTTTCGGCAGTCTGGCCATCAACTGACTCCATACCTGCGTGATCCATGTCCCCGTGGGCGCGAACTATCGCACCATCAATCGGCGTGCCGGAAGCATCGGTGACAGTGATGATCAGCGTCGCTTCTCCGGCTGCCGGAGGGGAAGGCTCAACCACCAGTTCGATTGCCAGATCATTAACCGGCTGGACTTCTGCTGCCACCTGGCCGCATCCGGCTGCCACCAGCAGCATCAGTGCCAGCAGGAACCACCTGCTTTTCATGTTCTGTGCTCCTTTTGTCTGTTGCCCTGGCGCACAAACAGGATAAGCGCGCCAGCTAACGGCAACACCATCCAGATCAGTAATCCTCCCACAAGCAGCGGCAGCAGGGCGCTGCCGAAGCGATCGGTGGCGTATAGACCCGCCGGGCCGAGCACCTCCAGGTTGGCCTGGATGGTCAGGATGGCGGCTGTCTTGAAGAGTTGCAGTGGGTTGAGCGAGGCCAGCAGCAGTACCTGCTCGATCGGCAGCTGGGTGATGATGGCCGCACCCATGATCCCTAGATCGCCCATGAAGACAAGCACAAGCCACAGAAACAACGCTGCGCCCAGCGCCCCCGAAGTCCGGCGAGCCACAATGGAGAGCAGTAGCCCCAAACTGAGCATCGCCAGGCCCAGCAGCCAGGCGATCAATACCGTCACGATGTAGCCGGCTGGATCGCCCCCCTGTCCGCGCAGCGCCAGGAAGACTCCAGCCAGTCCAAAGCCCAGACCCAGCGAGGCCAGCAGCGCCGCCGCCAGCCCGACATACTTGCCCAGCAACACCTCTGGACGGGTAACCGGCTGGGTGAGCAGGTAGTCTAGCGCGCCGGTCTCCCGCTCCCCAGCCAGGTTGGCCGCGCCCAGGGTCAGGCCGATCAGGGGCACGAAGAGCAACACCAGGTTGACCAGGCTGGCTGCCGTGCGTCCGTAGCCAGCCAGATTGGCCAGCCCGCCGCCGGGGTGTGACAGCGCGGAAAGGGCCAGCGCCAGCCCGCCAAACGCCAGCGTGTACAGCACGAACCAGCGGTTGCGCAGCGCGTCACGCAGCTCTTTGCGGGCGATGGTTTGAACGTTGCTCAGGTCGATCATACGAAGTCCTCTGGGAGGGTCAGGCCCTCCCCATCCACCAGATCGAAATCTTCTACCGGGATTTGCGCGGCTTCTAGCAGGCGCAAAGGCTGCATCCGGCTGCCCGCGCCTACCCCCACATACAGGGCCTGACCGTTGGGTGCTACAGCGAATCCCTGTGTTCCCAACAACCGGGCGGCCTGTTCGTGCCGGTCAGGCGGCAGGTATACGCGCAGCCAACGCGCTGCACCCGGCAGCCCGGCCAGCTCGTCTGGGCGGCAGTCGCGGATGAGCCGCCCACGCTCCAGTACGATCGCCCGCTCTGCCAGGGTCGCCACTTCTTCCAGCCGGTGGGAGGAGAACACGATCGTCTTACCGGCACGGTTCAGTTCACGAACAAGCTGCAGGAAGGATTGGCGGGATTGTGCGTCCAGGTTGGCTGTCGGCTCGTCCAGCAGCAGGATAGGCGGGTCGGCGAGCAGGGCGGCAGCCAGCGCCAGCCGCCGCTTCATGCCGCCGGAGAGCGCGCTGACCGTTTTATCGGCGTGATCGGCCAGGTCAACCTGTTCCAGCACTGTTGCGATGCGCGCCGCGGGCGCTTTCTTCAGCCGGGCGTAAAAAGCCAGTACCTCCCGCGCCGTCAGGTCGTAGAAAGCGGCTTCCTGTGGCACATAGCCGATCGCGCTGCGTACAGCCCGGCCCTGGCGTTGCGGGTCCAGGCCGTTGACTGTGACCTGGCCCGTGAAGGGGATCACGCCCATCAGACAGCGCAGGGCAGTGGTCTTGCCTGCGCCATTGGCGCCCCACAGGGCCACAGCTTCGCCCGCGCTGATGCTGAAAGTCACGTCCTCCAGCGCCGCAACGGCGCCGTAATACTTGCTGAGATCGTGTACGGTGATCATCGGCGTGTCTTTCGTTGTGCTCACTGCTGATAGCCTCTCTGTGCTGACCGGCGTCATGGCCGCCCTGACCGGGGCCGGGCGACCGGGCGCGAATCCCAGGGCGACAGCGCCGATCCCGATGGCAGCCAGAAGGCCAGCGCCCAGCAGGAATGGCAGGTTAGCCGTGTCGGAGTCATCCCGGAGACTGGCTGGCAGGTTGTAGCGGATCAGCGGTGCCTCGTCGATCAGACGCGGTTCTGGGCGCAGGGATGGAAAAGCCGAGGCTGCAAAGTCGATCGCCCCCGCCGCCGGGCTGAAGGTGAACAGACGCAGAACCGGGTAAGCATCCGCCAGACTCTCGAAGAGCTTTTCGGCGCGGTAGGGCCGGTCGCCGATGCCATCACCTTCGGCGTCATAACCGCTGTAGTCGCTCCAGTAGTTGCCCTGACCGTCCTGGTGCCAGATGTTGCCTTGCAGAGTGCCGCGTCCATGCACGCCGGTCTGTTGCAGGTTCTCCAGGAAGCTGTTGTTCTGGAAGATGTTGCGGGCGACGGCGGGCAGGGCGCTGACCCCCAGGTCGTTGAAAGCGAAGACATTGCCGGTGAAGGTATTGTAGCGGTCGACCGAGAACGGTGAGTTATCCAGGTATAGTCCGGTGCGATTGCCGATGACCAGGTTATCGGTCATCTCAACATCGTCCATATCTTTGAGCGCGACACCGTAGCCGCTTGGCCCCCGACTGTAGGCAATGGTGTTATGGCGCAGAATGAGACCATCCGAATACATCAGGTAGGAGCCAACCGAGTTGTGGGTGAACGTGTTATCTTCGACCCGCGCGTGACTGGAGTACATGAAATGCAGCCCGTAGCGATTGCCGGAGAACGTGTTACCGGTGATGAAGATGTCCTGCGCATACCAGATCAACGTGTCACGGGAGTTGGTTACGGTATTGCTCTCCAGCGTGACATGGTTGCTGTACCACACCCGGATGCCATCACCGCGTAGAGACGGCTCCAGGGCCAGGCCGCGCACGACATTGTTGCGGGCGACGCCGTTGTTCGCGTTGGCAAAGTAGATGCCGAACAGCACGTTCTCCAGCGTGTTATCCGCGATGGTGACCCGCGGGGCCTGGGCAACGATGGCAGTGTCTTCGTGGCTGAGTGTGCGGCCAGTGTTACGTAGCGTGAATCCCTGAAGGGAAACATCCGGTGCAGCGATGATGACCAGGCTGCCTTGCCCACCGCCATCGATCACCGGATTATCCACGCCCTGTAGCGTGACACCGGGTACAGTGATCTCCAGCGGAGCCGGGTGTATGCCCCCGCGTACCTCGACGATGTCGCCCGGCGCGGCGGCGGCTAGCGCAGCGGCGATGGAGAGGTATGGGCCACCCGGCGCAACAATCAGACGCTGTCCGCTACCAGCGCGGGCAGGTAACACCGCGACCAGCAGGAGAAGACTCAGCGCCAGCCATCTGGCGTACACAATCCGCCGCCTGAGCATTCTAGGCCGCTCCTCTTCCAGGGTGTCCCCGGCGGGCCTGGACCAGGGTAGTGACCAGCCCGGCCAGGATCAGTAGCGATCCTGCTGTCGCCAGGAACCAACCTGTATCCAGCGCAGCAATCGTGCGGAACTGCCCGACCAGCCCTTCACCGAGGATAGGTGGTGTGAATGGCTGAATGGCGCTGGAAAACGGCGCGTAGGGGTCCAGGTTCTGGCCAAAGTTGTTGAGCCAGTAGGCCATATCCGCCAGGAACACGATCGGGAAAAGTAGCGGCGGCACCACCAGTAACCAGCCCCAGCGCCGCCGCCAGAAGGCGGCCACCACCAGCAGCCCCGCGAGCAGGAGTAGAGCCGGGACAGCAATCGAGCGCTCGAACTGCGCAGCCTCCGCCAGCGGGCGCATCCCGATGTAATGGTTGAGATTGTCGATCTCGCGGACTTCATCCAGCACAGGATCATCGTCGCCGGTCATGCGGTTGACGAAGACCCGTACGTACAGGCCTCCGGGATACTGCGGGGCGAGCAGGGTCATATTCCAGTAGGGCAGGGCGATTGAGGCTAGCAGCAGGCCCGCCGCTAGGACATAAGTCAGCGAGGGCAGGCGGGCTGCCAGCTGTCGTGCTCGCGATTCGCCGCTGGCCGGACGCTCGACGGTGCGATTCGCCATGCTTTCGATGTAGTTAGCCGCCATCGAACCTTTCCTTTGATGA
Organism: Anaerolineae bacterium; assembly: GCA_013178165.1. Taxonomy (NCBI): domain Bacteria; kingdom Bacillati; phylum Chloroflexota; class Anaerolineae; species Anaerolineae bacterium. Next base: position 18,178 of record JABLXG010000002.1, on the reverse strand, counting down.
TTCTGCGGACGGTGGCGGGGGAGGCTTATCTGGCATCCCCCGCCGTTTGTGATGAGCTTGCCTACTGGGGCTGGACGAGCATATAGCCGGCCATCTCCAGATGCAGCGCGGAGCAGAACTCGGTGCAGTAGTAGCTAAAGACACCCGGCTGTGTCGCTTCGAACTCGAACGTGACTGTCTCCCCCGGCTCCAGGCTCAGGTTGATGCCGTAGTAAGGGATGGCGAAGCCGTGTGTGGCGTCGCGAGCGCGTTCCAGGCTGGTGATCGTCCAGGTCACATGATCGCCCGCCTGGATTTCGACATGCTCCGGGTTGAAGTGGCTGCGGACGGCGGTCATCCGCACGGTGACATGGTTGCCGTCGCGGGTGATGCCCTCCGTACCGGGTGCCACGGCGTTCGGATCGACACTCTGGGTGATCGGGTCCCAGCCCACTTCCGGGTAGACCTCCCAGGCGTTGAGTCGGTCGGCGCGGATGATCTGGGAGTAATGTGGTTCGGCTGCTGTGATCGGCATGTCGTAGAGCAGTTGCATCTGGCTGCCGGGCTGGCTGATATCGATGAGCTGGAAGTTTTGCGGCAAGAGCGGCCCCAGGTTATTGAAGCGGTCAACTGACCACTTGTTCAGCGCCACCAGATAGCGGCCATCTGGGGCGATTGTGTCGCCGCCAGCGACGACTAGATGGCCGATGTTGTACTGGACGGGGATAGTGCCCTGCAGGGTCCAGCCGTCTTGAGGCCGGTAGCCCTCTGCGCCCATGCTCCAGCGGGCGACAGCGGTATCTAGGAACAGGCTGGTATAGGCATACCCCTGATCATCAAACTGGGTATGCAACGGGCCAAGCCCGACCTCAACCTGGGCTTCCAGCACATCTTCCAGAGCCAGAATCGGGACGCCGTAGGCGTCGGTCTCCGCTGGCCCGGCGGCGATAGCGGCCTGGATGCGCGCCCAGCTATAGATGGAAACATGGGGGTCCAGTTTGCCGGAGATGACGATGAAGTCGCCCTGTGGCGCGACATCCACCCCGTGTGGACTGCGCGGCTCTGGCGTGAAGTACAGCAGGTTGTTCTGCACGGCAACATCCAGGGGGATGACCTGCATGCCGTTGATCTCGACCGTCTGGCCGGATTGGAAGACCTGCTCGGCGGCCTTGAGGTTGATGATGTGCAGAAAGTCGGTTGTGCCGCGGCTGGCCCCGGCCTCAAACGGAGGGTTGCCCTTTTCAATGCCGCCGGTGGCCAGTTCTGTGTTGAACGAGTTGCAGAAGATCCAACCTTCAGAGACCAGCTTGCCGGCGTCGCACAGGTCCTGCCAGTACGGTGGGAGTTCCAGCGCGAAGGAACGACTCGGGTCGATGCGGCCAGTCTGCCGGTCAAAAGCCCAGAAGGTTACCAGGCCGCGGTAGGCGGATTCGTAGTCGCTGATTGGCGCGTAGGCGCCGCCAAGCGGCATGGCGTATTGCCCGCCTTCAATCACGTACTCGGTGTTGGGCGTGACGAACGCGCCGCCATGGTCGTTGAGGAACAGGGGGTTCTTGACGATCTGCTTGGTTTCAAAGTCGCGCAGGTCAATTACAGCGATGCGTCCGTTGGCCTTGTCGTTGATGAACAGCCATTGGCCGTCATACAGACCGCCGGTTTCGCTGAGGGCGGGGTGATGCGAATCGCCCCACAGGGCTTGCTGATCACCAATGTTGCCACCGGCGAGGACTTCTTCCATCGCCCCGTAGCCGTAGCCCTGCCAGGGTTCCGGGGTGAACACAGCGATGGTGCGCAGCAGGCGCATGGAAGGCACGCCGATCACCAGTACTTGCCCGCTTTGGCCACCGGAGGCAAAAAGGATGAACTCGTCCAGCATACCGCTGGGAGTGTAGGTCATGGCAGCGGCGCGCAGGTCTTCTTCGGTCAGACCGCGTTGCTGGGCGATGGTCTGCCAGTCCGGACCCTGGGCGGTGGCCCCAGAGCCGGGCCGGAGCGTGCTGGTGAAGAAGGCAGTGACGATGACGGCGATGACCGTCAGGGCGAGGCTGAAGCGGGATACATGCGTCTTCATAGGCTTCTCTCCTGCGTGATGTCTGGACAGCGCACAATGATGGCGCTGATCGGGCGTGGCTGGTGCGGACTGCCCACTCGAAAGGCACCAAGACGGTATGTTTAGTATGTAAGCAAGCTGACGCCCGTGATGTGACTCAAGTCACAAATCATGGCCTGTCGGGGGAGAATGTAGGAGGATGGCGGGGAGTCACCTGACTTCCCGCTCGGCGATTGCGGCCAGGGCAGCAGGGTTCAGGATGAGGATTTCGGTGCGCGTCTGGCGCAGCAGCCCGGCCTGCTCAAAGTCGCGGATGGCGCGGTAGATGACTTCACGGGCGGTGCCGACCATCGCGGCAAGCTCCTGCTGGCTAAGCACGCGCTCGATACGCAGGCCCTCGGCGGTGACCTCGCCTTCTGCGTGGGCGCGCGCCAGCAGTACGCGGGCCAGACGGGCGGAGACGTCGCGGAAGGCCAGATCGTGAACCAGGGCAGCCAGCTGCCGCAACTGATTGGAGATCATTTCCAGCAGCGTGATCATCAGATCGGGGTGGGTTTCAAACAGGCAGCGCAGCGCTTCCGGCGGCACATAGATCGCCGTCGCCGGGGTGACGGCCTCTGCGCTGCACGGACAGGGCGAGTCGTCCGGCAGAGAGGTTGCGCCAAAGCACTCGCCGGGGATAAGCAAGGCCAGGATCTGTACCCGTTCCCGCGACTGGCGGTAAAGCTTGACCCGGCCTTCCTGCAGGGCGAACAACCCGCTTGGCGGGTCGCCCTGCCGGTAGAAGACTTCACCTTTGTGACGGCTGACGATGATGGCCTGCTGCGCCAGATGCTCCAGCGTGTCGGGCGAAAGCCTGGCCAGCGCCGGTACGTCCGCCAGTGTGCGCGTTGAGATGGTCACGGATTTGCTCGGCATGGCAGGTTATTTTCAGCAGGATAATCGGTGTTGCGTCCGGCAGTCTGTAACCTAAGTCACAAGGCTGCCTCGGCGGAAGACGCGCCCCCAGCTGGTTATTCCTTTTCGGCCAGGCATACGCCTTCGAGTCTTTCGGGCTTGAGCAGGGCGATCTGGCCTGGTTCGAGGTGGACGATTCCCTCGTTCTCCAGCCGCGCCAGGTGGCGGGTCACCACTTCGCGGACGGTCCCGGCCAGGTTGGCCAGTCGCTCATGGGTCAGGCGGATCAGCGGCGGCGTGGTGTCCCATTCGGCGTACATCAGCAGGCAGTCGTTGATCCGAGTAGTGATGCTCCAGGCGCCGAGTCCTTCGCTCAGACGTGCCAGATTGGCATAGTGGCGGCTATAGAGCTGGAGCAGGGCCGCCACCAGGCGCGGCTCATATTGAATGATGTGCTGAAAGGCGTGGCGTGGCAGGATGAGCAGGACAACCTCATCGACCGCTTGTGCATTGGCGGGGTTGGTTTCCTGGTTGAACAGCGGACAGGTGCCAAAGCATTTGCCGGCGCTGGCCAGGCAAAGGGCCTGAGTGCGTCCCTGCAGTGACTGTTTGATGATCCGCACACGCCCCCTGGCAATGAACCAGATGCCGGTGGCCGGCTCACCCTCCAGGAAGATGATCTCCCCCGGAGCATAGGTGCGGCGGATCATCATCTTCGCCAGTTCGGCCAGGCGTTCTGGCGCGATGCCGCTGAGCGCAGTGATGCCCTTAAGCTCTTCTTCAATGGAAGGGGTATTCACGGCGGCGCTATCCTCATGGCCCGGCCAGTTTGAAAAGCCTGTACAGCGGCTCTGTCCTGTCAGTTGATACGAAAGACGATCGCTCTCATCCGAATTGTAACATATACGCCAGCGATTGGGAGTCGGTGTGGCTTCGGTTACAGCGGCCCGGCTGACACCCACAACCATGCTGTGGCGCCGTTCGACCGACCGCTGATCGTCCTGGCCGGAGCCGGGCTGTGGAGCCTGGTCTTCCCCGCCGCGATGACCCTGATTGCTATCCAGTTCCGGCGGTCAGGACAGGCCTAATGTTACTGTACAGTCATGCTGCCTGACGGTTGACACGGCGGTTCTCCCCGGTAACAATTCAGGGCAACCGGGTGTCCGGCGCTTTCCGGGTTGGCAACGCCCTGCGGACGCTGCCGCCTGGCCTGGCTGGACGTGCGCTTATCCTCCCCGTTTTCATCTCCGCAATGCGCCTGTCTGACTCACGCCATCCGGCAACTGCGGTGACGCCCGGACGCGCTGTGGCGGAAGTGACAAGGAGAGATCAGGACGATGGCAGAAACCCGAACCGTTTCCGGATACACGATCGTGACCAAGACTACCCCTACGTTCTATTTCATCGGCGTGACTACCGGGAAGTCGTCGATCATGAAGGTCTTCCCCTTATGGATGCGGGAACTGGGGCGGCCTGAGATCGTGATTGAAGGGGTCGATCTGAAGATTCACGACGAACCGCAGGCTTACCGCCAGGCCGTCGCGCAGATCAAATACGATCCGCTCTCGCTGGGGGCACTGGTTACCACCCACAAGATCGACCTTTTCCAGGCGGCTCGCGATATGTTCGACTACGCCGATCCTTACGCCCAGATCTGCGGCGAGGTCTCCTGTATCTCTAAGCGCAACGGCCAGCTGGAAGGCCACGCCAAAGACCCGATCACCGCCGGCTTGAGTCTGGACGCCATTATCGGCAAGGGCTACTTCGGTCGAACGGGCGGACACGTCCTGTGTTTTGGGGCGGGGGGATCGGCAGTAGCTACTCTGCTGCACCTGATCAACAAACCTGACGCGGCAGATCGGCCCCGACGTTTTGTCGTGGTCAATCGCTCGCAGGGGCGGTTGGACAGCATGAAAGCGATGGTCGAGCAGCTTAAGACCGACATCGAGGTGGAGTACATCTGCAACCAGGACCCGGTCAGGAATGACGCGATCATGGCGGCCATGCCGCCTTACAGCATTGTGATCAATGCCACCGGGATGGGCAAGGATATCCCCGGTTCGCCTATTACTGACGCCGGCTTGTTCCCGCTCAACGGCATCGCCTGGGAATTCAACTACCGGGGCGAGCTGGATTTTATGCATCAGGCGCTGGCCCAGGTGGAGTCACGTAACATTCGTGTGGAAGATGGCTGGCTGTACTTCCTGCACGGCTGGACGCAGGTGGTGGCTCAGGTGCTGCACATTGATCTGGACGAGGCGCTCTTCCAGCGGCTGGCGGCTGTCGCGGAGAGTGCCCGGAGGTGATGGGGTACTGCTGAAGCGCATGCCCGGATGACACAGGGCGCCGGTGATTGTTGCAGGTGGGGGGGCGATTGGCCCGCGAATCTGGGTGCTGCCTTATCAGTAGCACTGTGCGGTTGCGGCTCTATGAAGAACGGCGGGAGGAAGACAGGATGCCTCCCGCCGGTTTGTTGTCTGGATAGCTTGGACAGAAAATCTTGTACCAGTCGAGGCTTGACTTCCTGTTACTAGTAATTTAGACTGATCTAACCAAATTTTAACATTGCGTTGGTATTGCTGTCATTGCCTGTACGGTCCGAGACAAAAGGAGTTGACCAGACATCCGGCGATCTGTTGCCTGGCCCAGACCGTAGCCGACAATGCCGCCCTCCCAACAGATAACGCTGCTACAGCAGGAGGAGCCGGTCAATGAGTGTGTTGCTGATCAGTGATAATCCGGAATTCGGGGGAATCTGGACTTATGCGTTGCGCCAGAGGGGACTTGAAGCGGCGCATGCCAGGACAGGACAGGAAGCAGGCAAACGCCTGCAGGAAGATTCATACGCGCTGGTCATTATCGACATTTATGCCCAGGAGCAGGACAGCATCGCGCTCTGCCAGCAGGTACGCCCGCAGACTACCAGCCCGCTGCTGCTGTTGACATCAAGAGGGGATGAGGGGTACGTGCTGGCGGCTTACGAAGCGGGAGTGGACGAATGCATCGTCAAGCCGCTCAGCCCGTCGCTATTCCTGGCCAAGATCGCGGTATGGTTGCGGCACTCCCGGACGGGTGCCGGGAGCCAGGAAACAAAAGGGCCGCTGGCCTTTCGGCTGGACCCGGTGCGGCGGCAGGTCATTCGCGCCGATGGTACCTTGGTCAGGCTAACCTACCTGGAATGCCGGGTGTTGCAGCTATTGCTGACTCATACCAATCAGGTGCTCGATTCCGGGTACATCATCGATGTGGTGTGGGGCTACCGGGGGGATGTAGACGGCGCACTGTTGAAGAATGTGGTGTACCGCCTGCGTAACAAGATTGAGCCAGATCCACACCGTCCCACCTATATTCAGACAGTTCCGGGGGAAGGATACCTGTTCAGCGGTTGAACCGCTGTGACAGGTGGCAGCAGTACGGCGGAATCCGGGCCATGGCAGAAGTGCAGGCCCTGACCGGACTAGCGGGCTGTGCAGGCACGCTTCCGGTCGGGGCTTTGTTTTGCTCCTGCGCCGGGCGGGAAAAACGCAGCAGAGGCAGGCCAGCGCCATAATTGAGATAAAAATGGTCTTTTGAGATTTTTTGTGACCGGTTTTGAGACTGGCTGGCGACCGGGATGTGGTTAAATCCTTTTATGAGGCTTTGCCTTGATTTAACATTTTAATCGCTAGTAATCCGGATTACGGTCTTGTGCATAACATTGAGTGGTGGCAGGATGCCAGCCGGTCATGTTCCGTTCAAGGTCCGTGACTCACCAGGCCGGAGCAAGACCTGAGCAGGATTGATCTCTAAGGTGGTTTTTATGGAACTCTCAATTGCCTCTTCAATGTTCGCCAGCAACTGGACTCGCCGCCAGACCGCGGCGGGAACGCCGCCCTACGCGACCCCTGAACGGGCCGGGGGAATCAAGGTCAGTGTGATCATCCCGGCGATGAACGAAGCCGAGAACCTGCCGTATGTCCTGCCGCGCATCCCGCAGTGGGTGCACGAGGTCATCCTGGTTGACGGGCACTCCAAAGACAACACGATTGAGGTTGCCCGCCAGTTGCATCCGGGCATCCGCATCCTGATGCAGGAAGGGCGCGGCAAGGGCGCTGCTCTGCGCACCGGCTTCGCTGCCGCGACCGGCGACATCATCGTGATGCTCGACGCGGATGGCTCCACCGATCCGGGCGAAATTCCGTCCTACATTGGCCCGCTACTGGCCGGGGCGGATTTTGTCAAGGGGTCGCGCTTCCTGCAGGGCGGTGGCACCGCCGACATGGAACTGTATCGGCGGCTGGGCAACCTGGCCTTTGTCCTGATGGTTCGCGTGCTGTGTGGCGGCAACTACTCTGATCTGTGCTATGGCTATAACGCCTTCTGGGCGCATGTCGTCCCGGTGCTTGATCTGGATGCCGATGGCTTCGAGATCGAGACACTGATGAACGTGCGCGCCCTGCTGCGCGGCCTGCGGGTAGCAGAAGTGCCCAGCTTCGAAGCGCGGCGCATCCACGGCCAGAGCAACCTCAAAACGATCCCGGTGGGCATCCGCGTCCTCAAGACGATCCTGCGGGAACGCTTCCTGACCCGCCGTCCGCCGACGGTTGTCGAGGAGCCGGTCGGCGCGGTGGCGGCGAGTCAGTACCTGGATGCCGGGCGCTAACGGGTGGCAGTTATGGCTCAGGCGGTTGCTGACATCAGTGTGGTCATCTGCGCTTACACGGAAGCACGCTGGCAGGAGCTGGTTGCCGCTGTGGATTCAGTGCAGCGGCAATCACTTCCGCCGCGGGAGATCGTTGTGGTCATCGATCACAATCCGGCGTTGCTGGCGCGCTCCCGTGAGCAGTTTGGCCCTCAAAGCGTTGTGGTCGTGGAAAACCGACAGGCCCAGGGGCTATCCGGCGCACGCAACAGCGGCATCGCCGCGGCGCGGGGCGAGGTCATTGCCTTTGTGGATGAAGACGCCGTAGCTGCACCTGACTGGCTGGAGCGTCTCAGCGCGGCTTATGCCGATCCGGCGGTGCTGGGAGTAGGCGGGCTGATCGAACCGCTATGGCTCGCTGGCCGCCCGGCCTGGTTGCCGGAGGAATTCCAATGGGTGGTCGGGTGCAGCTATCGCGGTTTGCCGGAGGCAACCGCGCCGGTGCGCAACCTGATTGGCTGCAACATGTCCTTCCGGCGCGAGGTCTTTGAGGTCGTAGGCGGCTTCCGGGACGGAATTGGACGCATTGGCACACGCCCGCTGGGCTGCGAGGAAACCGAGCTGTGCATCCGCGTCCGGCAGCGCTGGACGGAAGGTGTATTGCTCTATGAACCAGGCGCGCGCGTCCTGCACCGTGTCCCGGCCAACCGGGGGCGGGTAGCATACTTCACGTCGCGCTGCTATGCCGAAGGGCTATCCAAGGCACTGGTGGCGCGTTTTGTGGGCAGCCGGGACGGGCTGGCCAGCGAACGCTCCTACACCTTTAAGACGCTGCCGCATGGCGTGCGGCGTGGCTTGGGGGAGGCTCTGTTGCGCGGTGAACGGGCAGGACTTGCCCGCGCAGCCATGATCATCGCCGGGCTGGCCTGGACCACGGCTGGTTATGTGGTGGGCAGGGTGCAGTTGTGGCGTTTCAAGCCCGACCACGCCGGGAAGGCGTTGGCTGGCAGGGAACAGGTTTACTTGGAGACGGCGCCGTAATCCAAATAGAAGGTTTGTAGAAATTCTTATGACAACTGATACCCCCCTGCGTGTGCTGCAGGTGACCGCCCGCTATCTTCCGCTGGTGGGTGGTACTGAGATGCACACCTACCAGGTAGCCAGCCGGCTGGCTACCAGTGGGATAGATGTTACCGTACTCACCACTGACCGCGGAGGCCAGTTACTACCTGTTGAGGAAATAGCGGGCGTGTCGGTGCGGCGGGTGCGGGCCTGGCCGTCGGGGCGCGATTACTATTTCGCGCCGGACCTGATCCCCGTGATCACGGAGGAGCGCTGGGATGTGGTGCATTGCCAGGGCTACCATACCCTGGTTGCGCCGCTGGCCATGCTGGCGGCCCTGCGCGCCCGGATACCGTATGTGCTCACCTTCCACAGCGGCGGGCATTCCTCCCGGCTGCGCCAGGCGTTGCGCGGCGCCCAGATCGGCCTGTTACGCCCGTTGCTGGTCCGTGCCAGCCGCCTGATCGCTGTCTCGGAGTTTGAGCGCCGCCACTTCAGTGCGCTGCTGCGGCTGCCCGCCGGCCGAATCGTTGTGATCCCGAACGGCTCTGACCTGCCACGCCTCCCCCGGCAACCGGCTGCCGTGCCCGCCAGGCTGATCGTCTCGGTAGGACGCCTGGAGCGCTACAAAGGCCACCAGCGCGTGATCGCCGCTCTGCCCGGTGTGCTGGCCCACCAGCCGGAAGCCCGGCTGCAGATTGTCGGCAGCGGGCCATACGAGCCAGAACTGCGGCGGCTGGCGGCTAAGCTTGGCGTGGCGGAACGCGTGGAGATCGGGGCGATCTCCGGCGCGGATCGCGAGGCGATGGCCCGCCTGCTGGCCAGCGCCGGCGTGGTGGCCCTGCTGAGCGACTACGAATCTCAAGGTCTTGGTGCAACCGAGGCGCTGTCGCTGGGCTGCCCGCTGCTGGTGAATGATGCTTCGGCGCTGAGCGATCTGACCCGCTACCCACTGGTGCGGGCCGTCCCGCCGGACGCCGGGCCGGAGGCGGTGGCCAGGGCGTTACTGGAGCTGCTGGCGCTGGAGCGCGAGGCGAACGCAGGCGGAATCGTCCTGCCGACGTGGGAAGCGTGCACGGCTGATTTGCTGGCGCTGTACCAGTCGATCGTCAGGCCTGGCGGCGGGGATGTGCCGCGCCGGACGCCGCTCCTTCAGGAGGCGCCCGATGTCGCCCGTTGATCGGTGGTCACGCCGGGAATTCCTGCGCTGCGCTGGCGTGCTGGCACTCGCCATGAGTAGCGGCTTGATCGCTGGCGCAATGCCGGAACGACCCCGGTTTGTCGCCTGGGGGCAGGAAGATGTGACCCTTGGATGGCTTGCATGGCCCTTTGCCGATTTGCCCGGCCACAGAGGGGAACGGCCGGGTGAAAGAGGTGGATGATGACCGTTCGTGAAGTCGCTGCTGCGGCCACGCCAAACGAAGGACGGCTGATCTGGAACGCCAATGATCAGGCGCTGGCGGCACGCCTGGATAGCCTGGCCCTCAACGTGTGCCACATGCCATATGGCGCGCGGGGCGATGGCCTGGCCGATGATCGCCCGGCCATCCAGGCGGCCATTGATGCGTGCAGCACGGCTGGCGGCGGTCATGTCTTCCTGCCAGCGGGCGTCTACCGCGTCGATGGCCCGTTGCTGCTCCGCGATGGGGCCAACCTGCTGGGTGCGGGGATGAACGTGACAACGATCCGGCTGGGCGATGGCAGCCGTGGTCCCGTCCTGACCGACGCGGCGGCGGGTCGGGCCGGAGCCTACGCCTTCGGGCGGGTGCATCTGGCCGACTTCGCCATCGATGGCAACCGGGAGCATTGCCCGGAGGGCGGGGAGGGGCTGTTCACCACCGCCTACTACAGCACCTTCGAGCGCCTGTACATCCACGATTGCCGGGGGCACGGGCTGCGCATCGGGTTTTCCGGTATGGCCAACCGGGCCAGCCAGGACAGTGTGACCGGCTGCCGGATCAGCGATTGCGATGGGGCGGGGGTGCTACTGGACATCAACGGCACCGATCATGTCCTGGCGCAATGTTACATCCATGATTGTGAGTATGGCGTGGAAATCCATAACGGCGGAGTGCGGGTGGTCAACAACGATCTGTACGGCAACCGCCGGGCGGCCATCCTGATCACGCAGACGGCCTACAGCGTGATTGTGGCGGCCAACGATCTGAACGCCAACCGCCAGCACGGGATCGTCGTCACTCGCACCACACAGGCCGACTCCGGCCCATGGGGGCAACTCCTGATCTCCGGCAATGCGATCCTGGGCGATCAGCTGGAACAGGACAACGCCTTCGACGGCATTTTTGTGGAAAGCGATGTTCCGGCGGGCATCAGCAAGCTGACGGTGGTGGGCAACAAGGTCTTTACGCTGGGCGGGCCGATCCGCTTCCGTTATGGCGTACACCTGGCGCGGCATGTAACCAAGACCAGGTGTAGCGCCAACCACATTCATAACGTCGCCGCAGCGATGTACGCCGTCGGCCCGACGTGCTCCGCCGTGGAGATCGACAGTCTGGGCGGCGGTGCGCTGGAAGTGCCGCCGCTGCCGGAAAGCAGCGTGGCGCTGGTTAACCCGTTCCACGCTCCGGTGACGGTTTATCTCAGCGGCGGGGTGGTGAGCGACGTCGCCATCGCCGGACGATCCACCGGCCTGCCGGGCGGCAGTTTTCGCCTGGCGGCGGGGCAGACAATCAGCGTGGCTTACACCGTACCGCCGTCATGGACCTGGATTGCCGATTGATGGGCCTGAGCGCAGGCCCAGAGGCATGATGAATAAGACGCAATCTTTGACCGAATCGTGGTTTGCCGCTCTGGAAAGCGCAGGGGTGCGCTGGTGCGTGCTGTACCAGGGCGAGCTACCCGGTGCGGCAGGCGAGGAGCTGGACGTGCTGGTGGGATCAGCCGACAGAGAGCTGGCTGAATGCTCCCTGGCAGCGCTGGATTTCCTGCCCCTCTCCAGCCAGCACCAGGCCACCCGGCGTGAGTGGCTGGCCTACGCTGCCCCGGCGGGCTGCTGGGTGCGCGTTAATGTGTTAACCCGCCTGGCGTACGGGATGCGCCTGATTTTTCCCGCGGAAACCAGCGCGGGCATCCTGGAGCGCCGTTTGCGCCAGGGAACGGCATACAGCCCTGATCCAGACGATGCCTTCTGGGTGTTGCTGCTGCGCTGCCTGCTGATCTCCGGCGGAATCGGGCCAGCAGAACGCGCTCACCTGTTGACCCTGAGCCTGACGGCTCGCCCTGATGGCCCGCTGGCCGCCATCCTGCCGGGCGACTGGCCGGTGGAACGCCTGATTGCCGCCGCGCGTGCGGGCGACTGGGATAGCCTGTTACAGTTCGCCACGCATTGGCTCGCCCGGCGGACACTTGGCTGGGGCGGCGCACTGAACCGTGTGTTGCGCCGGTTGCCGGGCCGGAGTCATCCGCCGGGGTTGAACGTGGCCCTGCTGGGGTCGGATGGCGCGGGCAAGTCGACCGTTGTAGAGGCCGTGCAGCGCAGTTTCTACTTCCCCGTACGCACGCTGTACATGGGTCTGAGCGAGGAGCGCGTGCCGCTGGTGGCGCGTTTGCAGCCGCGGGCGCTGCGTGGACTTGTCTTTCTGCTTGTTCTGTGGGCGAACTATCTGGCCGCGCTGGTTCACCGGGCGCGCGGGCGGCTGGTGATCTTCGACCGCTATACCTATGATGCCCTGCTGCCACCGCGCCAGAGGCTCTCGCCGCTGATGGCGGCCTCGCGCTGGCTGCGCGCCCACCTGCTCCCGCCACCCGATCTGGTGCTGGTGCTGGATGTCCCCGGCGCGGTGATGTACGCCCGCAAGGGCGAGCACGATCCCGCTCATCTGGAGGCCGAGCGACAGGACTACCTGGCGCTCCAGCGGCGGATCGCCAACGCCGAGATCGTCGATGGCACACGATTGCCGGGTGCGGTCGGCGCGGATGTGGTAGCCCGTATCTGGCGGCGGCAGGTGCTGGCCTGGAAGGAAGGGCGCTCATGAGTACAGCCGCCCAATCCTTGCCTGTCGTGGCGGCGCAGGCGGCGCCCGCAGAAGCGCATAGCGCTACCGCCCACCACATCCGCGGATCGAGCTTGCTGCTGGTGGGCAAGCTCCTGGCTCAGGTGATGGAGTTCGGGGCGCAGGTGTTGTTGGTGCGCGCCCTGAGCAAGGCCGACTTTGGCGCCTTCAGCTATGCGCTGTCCTTCGCCCTGCTGTGCAAAGGGATCGCGATGTTCGGCCTGCCGGATACCCTCTCGCGCTTCATCCCGCTATACCGCGAGCATCGCCAGCATGATCGGCTGCTCGGCGCCCTGGTTCTGGCCTTTGCCACCGTGATCGGACTGGGATTGGTCATAGCCACCGGTCTCAACGTGGGGATCAACGTCTTTGACCTCAAGCCCACTGACGACCCGGCGGCGCTGAGCTTGCTGGCGATCATGGCCTTCCTGATTCCGATTGAGGCCCTGGACGGGCTGTTGACCAATCTGTTCGCGGCTTTTGCCAGCCCACGGGTGATCTTCTTCCGCCAGTCGGTGCTGGGGCCGGGGTTGCGGCTGGCGCTGGTGGTGGCTCTGACCGCTCTGCAGGCTGACGTGCTGTTCCTGACGATCGGGTACCTGCTGATCAGTCTCGTTGGTATGGCGCTGTACGGGGTGATGTTCGCCCGCACCCTGCGCGGGCAGGGCTGGCTGGCCGGGCTGCAGCTGCGCGCCCTGCGCTACCCGGTCCGCGAAATCTATGGCTTCGCCGTCCCGCTGCTGGCTTCGGTGCTGGTCTGGCTGGTGATCGAGTCTTCAGACGCGCTGCTGCTGGGTTACTTCCACAATACGGAGGCGGTGGCCAGCTTCCGCGCCGTGTTGCCGATGGCCCGCCTGAACCAGGGCGTGATCCTGACCTTTGCCCTGCTATACACGCCGCTGGCGGCGCGCCTGTACGCCCGGCGCGACCATGGCGCCCTGGCCGATCTGTACTGGCAGACGGCGCTGTGGATGACCGTGCTTTCGCTGCCGATTTTCCTGTTGACCTTCTGCTTTGCCGGGACGATGACGGTGCAGGTGTACGGCCCGCGCTACGCCGATTCAGTGCCGATCATGGCGCTGCTCTCGCTGGGCTATTTCTTCCACACGGTGCTGGGCTTTAACGGGTTGACGCTTAAGGTATACGGGCGGCTGCGCTTCACGGTGGCTGTGGATGTAGCCGCTACCGTGGTCAACGTGATCGTCAACCTGGCGTTGATCCCTCCCTATGGCGTTCTGGGGGCGGCGGTCGGCTCAGCCTCGACACTAATTGTGCATAATCTGCTCAAGCAGTATGGCCTGTGGCGCTACACCGGCATCTCTCTATTCCGCCGCCAGTACGCGGTCGTCTATGGCACGGCTGCCCTGGTGGCGCTGGCGCTGCTGGGCCTGCAGATCGCCCTCCTGCCTGAAAGCCTGCCGCTGGCGGTGCTGCTGGGGGCGGCGGGCAGCCTGGTTGTGCTGGCCGTGAGCTGGCGGGCGCTGGCCGTTGAGCAGATGTTCCCGGAACTGGGCCGCTGGCCGCTGGTGCGTAGCGCCCGGCGTGTGTTCACCCGTGTGGGTTGAGGAGGCAGGCATGGGCGTCAATGCATCAGCGCTGGGCCTGCAATGGATGCCGCGGCTGGGCAAATCCTGGCGGCGCTGGATCAACCGCCATGCGCTGCGCCGGGTCGTGGGGATGGCCCCGGCTATCCTGCGGGCGCTCCCGCCGCTGCCGGGGTTGCCCGGGCCGGAGACCTGGCGGGTGGGGCGGGTCGACTGGACGCTGACCGACGTGATCGTGCTGGCGGTCGGGCCGGAGGGTAGTGCACCGGCGGCCATCATCAAACTGCCGTGCAGCGCCACCGGGACGGAAAGCCTGCGCTGCCAAGCAGCGATCCTGAGCATGCTGCGTGCCGATGAGCGCCTGACTGCCTGGCTGGCTCTGACTCCGGAGCCGCTGGCGAGCGGCCAGCTTGACGGCCAGCCCTATTTTGTCGAGCGTGCCCTGCCCGGCATCGAAGCGCGCCTGTTGCTGCATGACCGAGCCGCCGACGAGCGCCTGCATCGCGCCGCCCTCCGGACCATTACCCAGCTACATCGGCGCACGGCAGCTGAGGTTCGGGTCGATGCGGAAGCACTTGAGCGCTGGGTCGAGCGGCCAATGGGCGCGTTGTTGCGGGTGGTGGTCAACCGGCCGCGCGCCCGTCTGCATGAGGGGGCGCTGGAGCGTGTGAGGGAGGAATTGCACGCTTTCCTGACCGGCCAGACGCTGACGGTAAGCTGGATTCACGGCGATTTCTGGGCCAGCAACCTGCTGGTCAGGGCCGATGGCAGCGCAATCAACGGCATTGTGGACTGGGATCGCGCCGCACCGCAGGAATTGCCAGCGTTCGACATCCTGCACCTGCTCCTCCAGCGGCGTAAGCTGCTGGCCGGGCAGCGGGAGATGGGGCCGACCGTTAGCGGTCTGCTGCGCGGCGAAGGCTGGACGCCAATGGAGCGGGTGCTGCTGACCGAGTCGGTCGTTGCCCCGGCTGTTGAGACTGAATCCGGGCACGCCCTGTTGCTGCTGTACTGGTTGCATTATCTGGCACTGTATCTGGCTCAGAATCCGGCCCGTGCCTGGGATGAGGGCTGGGTTTCCAAAAACCTTGAGGTGGTACTGCAATGTCTGTAGCCAAGCTCGCTCCCCAAACGCTCGCTATGCCGGCCACCGGCAACGGCCACCATCGGGTGGTCGATCATGTCCTGCATGGCCTGGTCTCCATCCGCCTGATTGATCCGCCGGAATCGGCGTTGCGAGCGATTCGCCGCGTGCTGGGGCCGTCAACGGGTAGCGCCGCCGCCGGGCCAGACATCACCGTGACCTTCGTCGATCAGCTCCCGCCAGTCGGGACGCTGCGCACCATTGGCCTGAATGACGCTGCCTTCGATGACGCCCACTTCTACCGCCTGGATGAATTCGGCCACCGCACGCAGATCGATTTTGGGGCGCTGGGTGAGTCAGGCGAAGTCCTGTGCGAGCGCGGCGTCAGTGTGATCCCGCTGCTGGTGCCCATTCTGGGCCTGCGACTGCTGGCGAAGGGCTACGTGCTGCTTCATTCAGGCGCGTTTGTCTATGAGGGCATCGGGGTGCTGGTCACCGGCTGGGAGAAAGGCGGTAAGACGGAAACACTGCTGCCATTCATGGCCGCCGGGGCGCATTATCTCTCCGATGAATGGACGATTGTTTCGCCGGAAGATGGCCTGTTATACGGGCTTTCCGGTATGACGCAGGTCTGGAGCTGGCACCTGCGCCAGCTGCCGGCGTTCTGGGCGCGCATCCCGCGGGCGGATCGTAATCGCATCCGGGCCATGCGGCTCTACCAGCGCCTGTACCGGGCGCTGCCAGAGTCCGTGCGCGGGGGCGGGATCGCCGCCGGCTGGCTGCACCGACTGAGCCTGGAGGGCGGCTATCCGCTGCTGGGCCAATCGCGGGTCGCGCCGGAACTGATCTTCCGCGACCACCTCTGGCAGGGATCGGCGCCGCTCGACCGGCTGTTCCTGGCAACGGTGGCCCCTGGCCCGACGGCCGTCCTGCCGGTGGAAGCGGCGGAGATCGCCCGGCGCATGGCGGCATCGCTGACCTACGAACGCCGCGCGCTGTGGATCGCCTATCAGCAATCGCTTTACGCTTTCCCGGAACGACGCAACATGTTACTGGAGTCGGCCTCGCTGCGTGAGCGTGAGCTGCTGCTACGCCTGTTCAGGGGCCGGACGGCGCATGAGATTCGCCATCCTTATCCGGCGGATCTGGCTGAGATTTATCGGTTGGTACGGCCTTATGTGGTGGAGGATAGTCGATGAACACTCTTAATGATGTTTTACAGTTTTGGTTGCGGCGGCGCCTGCCCAGGCGCAGCATACTTCTTGTTATCAACCTGGTACTTATCCTGGCTTTTGGGCTGGTGGGCAGTGCCTTCGCCGGGATAGCTATCGATGTTGGCTACCGCGATCACGCTTACTACGCCAGCGGCGTCACCCATCCTACCGGTGAAAAACCCCAGAGCAAACTGTGGTTCAATGACGGTCTGTGGTGGGGTGTGTTGTTTCATCGTACCAGCCAGGAATACCGTATCTACCGTTACGATGTGTCCACGCACACCTGGGCGGATACCGGCGTCCTGGTGGACGAGCGCAACAACTCCCATGCTGACGCCCTGTGGGATGGGACGCGCCTGTACATCGCCACTGCCGGGCCGGGCAATTCCACCAGCGCCGATAGCGCCCGTATCTTGCGCTACAGCTACAACAGCGCCAGCAAGACCTACGTGCTTGATTCCGGCTTCCCGGTCACCATCACCAGTGCCGGGATGGAAGCGATCGTGCTGGATAAGGACAGCACCGGCAAGCTATGGGTGGCGTATACGCAAAATGCCAGAGTCTATGTCAACCGCACGGTGGGGAATGACCTGACCTGGGGGACGCCGTTCATCCCGCCGGTCAACGGCACGACGGTTGGCAGCGACGATATCGCCGCTGTGATCGCTTACGATTCCAAGATCGGGGTGATGTGGAGCAACCAGGTTAGCGATGCGATCTTCTTCGCTGTACATCGTGACGGCGATCCTGACAACGTGTGGCAGGCCAGCCGGACAGCGATCCAGGGACCGAAGACAGCCGACGATCATCTGAATGTCAAACAGCTGGCTGCCGATTCCAGTGGGCGCGTGTTCGCGGTGGTCAAGACTTCCCTCAGCGACCTGCCGAACCCGAACCCGAATGCGCCGTTGATCTTCCTGTTGGTACTGGATAACGCTGACAACTGGAACAACTATGTATTTGGCCGGGTCGGCGATGATCACACCCGCCCCATCGTGGTCATTGACGAGCAGAACCGGCAGTTATACATCTTTGCTGCCGTGCAGACCGGCGGTGGGACGATCAATTCTGGCAAAGCGTTGACGGCCATTTATTACAAGCAAACCAGCCTGGACAACATCTCTTTCCCTCAGGGGAAGGGGACGCCATTCATCGAGGATGACACGTATAACCATCTCTACGATCCGACCTCGACCAAACAAACAGTGAATGCGACAACCGGTTTGCTGGTTCTGGCGGCAGATCTAAACGCCGACTACTACGTTCACAATTATATACCGCTGACAGGCGGCAGTCCCACAGCTACGCCCACCAGTACCGCCACTGCACCGCCCACGAATACGCCAACGAGCACGCCGACGAACACGCCAACGTTGACGCCGAGTAACACGCCAACCAACACACCAACCAACACGGCAACGCCAACGAACACACCGACGAATACACCCACGGCGACACCGACAAATACGCCGACGTTGACGCCGAGCAACACGCCAACCAACACACCAACCAACACGGCAACGCCGACCGACACCCCGACGAATACACCCACGGCGACGCCGACGAACACGCCAACGTTGACGCCGAGCAACACGCCAACGAACACACCAACCAACACAGCAACGCCGACGAACACACCGACGAATACACCCACGGCGACGCCGACGAACACGCCAACGTTGACGCCGAGCAACACGCCAACGAACACACCAAC